>NC_008036.1 GCF_000013985.1 Sphingopyxis alaskensis RB2256
CCTCCCAAGTCCAAACTAAGCCGAAGCCCTTCCATTGATAACTGGCATCAGCACGGGATGGCACGTCTTTTGGCTTTGGAATGAGAGGGTCAATGATTGGGACTAACCAACCATATACGAAAATCGGGCCGATTGGCGTCAGCGTAATGAGCAACGTCGGTACGACAATTGCAAACAAGGCGAGAATGCTTTTCCTCATCCGATTGACGATCACAGATTAACTGCGGCAAGTCATCGATATTCGTGGGGTTGAGCAACCTGCAGATCATTTCGTGCTGAGGTTGGCATTCTACACACCAAGCCATTCGAGTCCGTGCGGCAGCTCTTCCGCCGCAAAATCTACCTGAAGGACTCTTCTGCTTTTCGGCGCAGAGGCAGCGTCGGACGCGTGAAGAATTGGCGTTGCGTATAGCCATACATCGCCAGCTTCGGCCAAACAGACCGCTGTTCCGCACCTGTCTACCACTCCCTTGACCCGATCTACGGCTATTCTTCCGTAGGTGTGGGATCCAGGAGCAATGAGCAGTGGTGCATTGCTAGCGGGCACATTGTCGATGTGCGCCCTCACCGTCACCATGCGGGTAAGAAGATCAAATGGCGGTGCAACGTGATTCATACCGCTTTTCAAGGTCCAGGGGCCAAACCCCGGTGCATCTCGCCTTTCTTTGACACAGATTGTTCGGTCTTGGTGCCAAGCGAGTGCCCAATTGCTTATCGTCGATTTGTTGAAGAGAATTGCCCTAACCGGTCGGGAAGAGTTACCCAAAGCGCTTGCGGCTATTGCCCCTATCGGACCTTCTCTCGCAAGAATTGGATCGAGCGCGGGTATCCCATGCAAACGAACGCCCGCCCCATCTGCTGGAACCTCGGCAAGCGCTGATATCACATCGTCAATGCAATGGGAGATCGCGCCTTTGAATAGCTGCGCCCCATAGGCTGCAAATTGAGTTGTCGGACGGTCTTTCAACATCCACTTCGCTAAGCATGAGAAACCCCTTTCGGCAACGCCCGCGATTGAGTTGATACGTCATTGCGCGATCCGAATTGAGCAACTGACCGGCCTTTCTTCCTTCCGCGCCTTTTCGGTGCATCGGCTCAATTTTTCGCGGTTTGCGCTAAGGACACGCTGCGCCTCCGCCAATTCTTCCCAAGCTTCGGGGTTCTGAGACCGGATGAGCCTGATTCCTGCTTCCACAATGGACGGCTCTCCAACAGACTTGCGAGCCATCCGTTCGGGTAGCTGCCAGCTTTCTGGCATGGCGCGGGCGATGGTGCCGGGGAGAATCGACCAAAGCAGGATGCCGACCAAGAATCCCATGCCTGCAAAGCGCCAGGTCTGACGCTTCTGCTCGTCCTCGGCGCGGACTCTTCCGACAATTGCGGCGAGCCGGCCGGTTGCATTGTCCAGATCTTTGCGGCCCTGTCGGAACAGGTCGCTGCTGTCGCACAGCATGTCGAGCGAGGCGCGCTTGATCTGAACCGCAATGTCTTCCGGCGTCAGCTCGATGGCAGGCTTGTTGCCGATTGCGGTTAACGTCTTGGAGACCTGTGCCAGCTGATCGGCCATCTGGCCGAGCGTTGCCGTGTAGTCCGGGATTACGATGTCGGCGCGCTCCCTGGCCATGTTCTGGACCGTATGCCGCACCATGGCCATTTCGCCTTCAAGACGGGCGAAGGCTTCTGTTGCCGGATCGGATTCTTCCGCCGTATCAATTTCCGGTTCTGCCTCCGGGGCGGGAGGTTCCTCCACTTCAAGGTCCAACTGTACTTCTTCGATTTGATCGTCTTCCATCATTCAGCTCCTAAATGCCCATGTCGAAAGCGCGGGTGCGTTCACGGGCGAGGGTTGCGGTGAGTTCTTTGGCGATGCTGCGTTCCGGCTTCGGATCGATGCCAAGTTCGCGGGTCTTGCCGCGCAGCAGGCCTTCGACTTGCGGGTCGCGTTCAAGCGACTTCGCCAGCTCGTTCTGCTTTGCCGATACGCGGACAGCACCGGCGCGGTCGCCCTGCTGTTCAAGCTGCTTGCGCGCCGTGCTGAGTCCCTGCCAATCACTGACAAAGCGCTCGGATCGCAGCGCAGGATCGGTGCGCACTGCGGCCTCTTGGTTCATGGCGCGCATGGCCTCCTGGCTACGCCCGCCAGCGGCCTCTGGGATCAGCTCAGGCCGCCGCTCCAGCGCCTTGGCGAGATCGGTGGCCGCATGGGGCCGAATCGCGTCGAGCGCTTTTCCTGCCTTCTCCAGCGCGTCCTTCTGGTGCGGGAGAACGGGCAAGCCCTGGGCTTGCATCGTTCCGATATCGCCAAGCGCGCGGGCATAGCGTTCGACCGCGCGACGCTGGTCGTTCTGCGTGTTCGACTTTGCCGGAAGCGGTTCGAGCTGACGGGCCTGCGGTCGGAAGTTTCCGAAGATGGATTTGGCCTTCTCCGGCACTTGCCGAACCATCGCCATTACCCGCTCGCGGAAGCTGATTCCGCGCAGTTCGGCGAAAGCCTGCTCGGGCTTGTAGTCGCCCGCCATATCTTTCCCGCGCTCGCGGCTAAGGGTGCGAACAAGTTTGGACTGGTCGGCAAAGTCATCGCGCCCATAATGCAGCGCTAGCCCCTCGCGGTGACGCGACATGGCGACATAGGCGGAATGGCTGTCCATGCCCGGTGTGGCGAGAATATGCGTGCGGTCCACTGTCATGCCTTGCGCCTTGTGGATCGTGGCGGCGTAGCCATGATCGATGTGGGCGTAGTACTTGGTGTCGAAGGCAACTTCCCGCCCATCGTCCGTGCGCACGGCCATGCGCTGCGGGCTGGACATCGCGACCGTGCCGAGCGTCCCGTTCTTCACCCCAAGTTCGCGTTCGTTGCGCAGGAAGATGATGCGGTCCCCCGATGCAAATTTCCGTTCGCCGCGTGCGGCCTTGATCGTGGCATCGGCACCTAGCGCGCCAGCCACGCGCATTTTCTCGCGCGCCATCTGGTTGAGCTCGCGGACCTCGTCATTGGTGTGGGTAAGGATGATCCGTCTTTCGTCTGGGCTGTCCTGCCGCTCGCGATCCCAACGCTCGACAAGCTCTGTCCGTGCGACCTCGCGGGTGTCGGTGGCATAGACCATGCCGCGCTCTTCGTAGGTGCGGATCGCTTCGCCCGTGCGGCCCGTGGCGAGCTGCCTGGTCGTATCCTGCTGCCATGCCGATAGCTGACGGCGAACCTCGCTGATCTCGACCCCGCCGTGGCGCTCGTGGATTGCCCGGAATGCTGCACCTGCCTCGATGGCCTGGAGCTGTTGCTGGTCACCGACTAGGACAAGTTTCGCACTGGACTTTGCGGCATGGGACAGCACGCGCTCCATCTGGCGCGTGCCGACCATACCCGCTTCGTCAATGACGAGCACATCCTTGGCAGTCAGCTGCTCGCACCCTTTGCCCCATTGATGCTCAAGGCTGGCGATGGTGCGCGATGCGATGCCGGAGCCGTTTTCCAGACCCTCGGCGGTAATGCCGGACAGGGCTGCGCCACGCACATTGTAGCCCGCGCTTTCCCATGCCTCGCGCGCCACGCCCAGCATCGCGCTTTTGCCGGTCCCGGCATAGCCAACGATCACGGCAAGGCCACCCTTCTTGGTGACATACTCGAAGGCGGATTTCTGCTCGCCTGACAGCACCAGACCGCGCTTCGCGGCGCTTGCAAACGCGGCGTTCCGCTGCACATCATTTACGGCGTGACCAGCGCGTTGCGCCATCGCGTCGGCAGCGCAATGCAGGCGCTGTTCGGTCTCGATCATCGCCCGCGAAGTGAAGCGGTCTTGCCCGCGTCCATCCTTGCCCAATGCGATCAGCTCGGGCGCCGCGCGCACGGCATTGTAGGCGGCGTCAAACTGCTCCTTCCCGTCGCTATGCCGGTGAACAAAGGCGGCAAGGTCGCGCCTGGTGAAGGTGGCTTGCTGGTGCGTGATCGCATCCAAGGCCAGCGAGGGATTGGCGATTATGCGTTCGCCATTGCGCTGGGCGATGGCGCGGTGTTCCTCAATCCGCTCGGCTTCCAGACCGCGTCCGCCAATGCGCGAGGCGGCGGGACCG
Organism: Sphingopyxis alaskensis RB2256; assembly: GCF_000013985.1. GTDB lineage: Bacteria > Pseudomonadota > Alphaproteobacteria > Sphingomonadales > Sphingomonadaceae > Sphingopyxis > Sphingopyxis alaskensis. Next base: position 4,069 of record NC_008036.1, read on the forward strand.
ATCTTGTCCTGCGGTTCCAGCGCAATGCCCTGCGCTTCCAGGCTGCGATGATCGATCCGCGTATCGATGTCGCGTTCCGCCAGCGCGCGGTTGACATGATCGGCCCAGCGCTCGCGCCACTGCTCGATCAGCGCGGTCTTGTTCCAGTCGCGGACTTTTGCGCCAAAGCCATCCTTGGTAACCTCGCGCATGGTCAGCATGACGTGGGCGTGCGGCTTGGCTTTGCCGTCCTCGCCAATATCCCAATGGACATTGAGATCGGCGATCATGCCTTTTTCGACGAATTCAGCCTTCACGAACTCGCGCGCCAGCCTGATGTTGTCTTTCTTCGACAGTTCGCGGGGCAGGGCGAACTCGACCTCGCGGGCAAGCTGCGCATCCTTGCGCTTCTCCGCAGCTTCGACCGCGTTCCACAAAGTGGCGCGGTCGGCGAGGGCTTCGGGTGCGCCTTTGGGCAGCATCACTTCGGAATGAAGAACGCCTGCCTTGTTGGTGAAATCGTGGGTTCTGTCGATCCGCTCATCGTGCAGTTGCTCGCCCGCACGATAGGCCGCAGCCGCCACGGCACTGCGTCCGCTCGACCTTCCGATGACCTTCGCGCTGAAATGAAAGATTGCCATGTCGGCAATCCAGTTACACCGCAAACGCCACGTCGGCACGACGTATAAGCGCGCCCTCTCATGATAAAATCCTGATCGGGACTAGGCGGTATCACACTGTCCCGGCGACCTTACTGCATTGAGATAGCTCACCGATTATCATGTCTCCATCACACCAACGATGGAGATATCCCATGCGCAAACCCCGCGATTTTGATTCGGAGCTCAAGGCCCTCGCCGACAAGGCCAAGCAGATGAAGGAACGCCGCGTGCGCGACCTCGGCGCGCTGGTCACGGCAACCGGAGCCGACGCACTCGATGCGGATGTGCTGGCGGGCGCGCTGCTCGAGGCTGTCGACAACAACGACAAGGCTATAAGCGAGGGCTGGCGCAAGCGCGGCGCGGCCTTCTTTCAGGGCAAGCAACGCAACACTGCGAGCGGACCTCGGCAGCAGCCGGAAGGCACTCTCCCGCTCGATGGCGGCGCGGCATCGGCTTGAGGCAGCAAAGGCACGAACCGACATGCGCGAATGGCAGGTCAAACGACGCGAACGAACCCGGCAACTGATCGAACTGGGCGGCTTGGTTGCCAAGGCCGATCTGGTAGAGCTGACCGATGATGATCGCGCCGCCCTCTACGGCGCATTCCTCACCGTCGCCGCCAAGCTGCGCGGGCCGGATGGTGCGCAGGCGCTGGTGCTGTTCCGGCGCAAGGGCAAGCGGGCGTTCGAGGCAGAGCAGTCTGACTGAGCGACAAAAGAAAGCGGCTCCGGTCCCTGTGAAATGGAGTTGATTGCTCGCGTCAGCTTTGCGCCCCACATCCAGCCATCGAAGGTTCAACGACGATCGCCTGAAAGCGGACATCGGATCAGTAGGCTCGATCTGGCAGCAACGTCGGACGGTCCGGAACGGCAGGTTTTGGGGAGTGAACGAGGGATAGCTGCCCTTCGTTGCGGCCATGTCCGATGGCAGCTAGCCGAGATCGATTTTACCGGCATTGCGGCTTCGCGCTTGTTTGAATAGGTCTGGCCCGGAATCCACTGGCAGGGAATGAGGCTATGCGAGAACATGAGGTGCGGCGGCAAGTTGTCAGCGAAATGCATTTGCGTCGCTGGCCGCTGTTGCAACTGCCGGTCGCAGTGTTCCAGTGGGTGCTTGAGGTTGGGCCTGGCGAGCGTGAGGCGGAGCGCTCAGTCTTGTCCGCTCTGTGCGGAAGCCAATCGGATGAAGAGAATCCGCGCCACCTGTCAGGTGCACTCTCCGGCGACGTCTCCTTTACATGGGAGCGACAGAGCGAAGGTTCGACGCTGACAGTGTTTTGTCCGGGACGCGCCATCGAAGTTTTGCTCGCCCCCGGACTGGACTCTTCGGTGGGCGAGGCCATTGACTGGGCGGAAACCATGCCGGGCGCAATCATTCGCGCGACATCGATCTGGGTTGGTGGCGACGAAGCCGAAGTCGAAAGGGCATTGCCCGCGGTTGATTTCAACCGCAGCGAGCTTGTGTCGTGCGGCCTCTCCGGGGGAGTGCGTATCTGGTCGGATTTTCGCATTCACCCCGATGGCCGGGGGCGCCTTGTGGTGTCAGCCGGGGAAGTCGACCGGAGTGATCTCACCCGGCAACTGCAGCAATTGCAGGAGCTTGGGAATTACCGCAACAAGGCGCTCTTGGGGCTGCCGGTGGCGCAAGAGGCCTGGCCAAGGCTGGACGCGGCCGAACGCGAATTGGCCGCACTGGCCAAGGCCGTCACTTCCTCGGCGGCCTCTGACGATGATTTGCTGGCGCAATTGTCTGACCTCAGCCTGGAACTTTCGACCATTGCCACGTCAATCGACTATCGCATGAACGCTACCGCAGCCTATTCGCGTCTGGTGGAAGAGAGGCTCGCACAACTTGCTCCGGAACCGATCCGTGGGTTCGCTTCGCTCGTCGACTTCACTGAACGCCGCTTCCTGCCGGCAGCGCGCACCTGCGCCGCCTTGACTGAGCGCGAACGTCAGCTGACACGGCGTGCGCGCCAAATCTCCGAACTGCTGCGCGCCCGCATCGAGACGCGGATCGAGAACCAGAACGCGAAACTGCTTCGATCGATGGAGCGCAGCACGACGATGCAAGTGCGCTTGCAGCAGATCGTCGAGGGCCTCTCCGTAGTGGCCGTGAGTTATTATGCCATCGGCCTGCTAGGGTATGCCATAAAGGGTGCGTCCCATCACTTTGACTGGGTTGATCCGGAAGTTGCGATCGCTTTGCTGGTGCTGCCGGTCCTGGGATGCGTGTGGTTTGCGCTCCATTCGCTCAAAAAGCGGGTTCTGGGCGGCGATTAGCTGCATTCACGCGGAAATTGCGCACGCGACAACGCCTGTGACCAGCCCACAAGCTCATCTCATTGTTAAGTTGGCAGGCGAAATGCAAACTTTCCTTGCACATCGGGCGCGACTGGCGGTAGCAGTTGCGGTCCGCTGCATGTTGGGAGGTGCATTTGGCCGGGGAATTGACGATCCTTGTTGTTTCGCGCGACGATGCGCTGATCAGCGCGGCGCGAGCTGGGCTGAAGGAGCGGGCTGATTACCGGCTGGTCATAGCTGAGGACGGCAAGACCGCGCAGGAGCGGCTCAACGACATCGAAGTACACCTCTTGCTTTGCGATCTCGACACGGTGGACGATGCCCAGGACAACATACTGACACGCGCGCGCGTTTCACATCCGGGGGTTTGTCGAATTGCGGTCTCTTCGCAGAATCGCGACGATGCTGACAGCGAGGCAGTCCGTCGCTCTGCCGCCTATCTCTATCTGTTCAAGCCGCTAACACCTCATCAGATTGCGCTCATGGTAAAGCGCAGCCTGGAAATGAACGAACTTTCGCGACGGCATCGCCTTCTTTCGCGTGAACTGAAGATTTCGGTCGATGACCAGATCTTCGAGGAACGCGTGGATATGTCAGTCAAGGGCGGTTACTCGCAATTCGAGAAGCTCGTTTATGCCAGCGCCAAGATGGCTGATTTGATCGTTGAAGCGCGCAAGGCGGCAGTCACCGATCTGCCAGTCCTCATCGAGGGCGACACCGGGACGGGCAAGGAACTGCTGGCGCGAGCGATCCATTTCAACTCTACACGTGTCGATTCTCCGATCCATGTACAGAATTGCGGCGGTATGCTGGATTCCACGCTCCATTCCGAATTGTTCGGACATGTGCGGGGGGCTTACACCGGAGCCACCGCAGACCGGCTTGGGCTGTTCCGTGCCGCAGATGGCGGAACGGTGTTCCTTGACGAAATTTCAGATGTTTCGCCGAGTTTCCAGGTCAGCCTGCTGCGCTTCCTTCAGAATGGCGAGGTTAAACCGCTAGGGTCGGACAAGTTGTTGCATGCCAATGTCCGGATCATTGCGGCGTCGAACCGGCCGCTTCTGGAAATGGTCGAAAAAGGCGAATTTCGGCGTGACCTGTATTATCGTCTCAAGGGCTTTTCGCTGAGCATCCCGGCGCTGCGGGACAGGCGGGAGGATATTCCTGTTCTTACAGATTTCTTCATCGAGAAATATGCCGGAGTAGTCGGCCGCAGGGTAATTGGCATTACGCAGAGTGCGCTCGACAGGCTGCAGGCTCATCAATACCCAGGCAATGTCCGGGAACTGGAAAGCGAGATCAGGCGCGCGGTGGCGCTGGCTGAAAATGGTGGTTACATTACAGAGCGTAACCTCTCGGCCGTGTTTGATAATCTCGTTGTTGCCCCGGATGTCGGCCAGCAGGCGGAAATGGAAGGCGGCACACTCAAGGAGATGGTCGAGCGTCTGGAGCAACGGGTCGTGGTAGGTGCACTCACCCGTTTTCGCTGGAACCAGAGCAAGGCTGCCGACGCGCTGGGGCTATCCCGCGTGGGCCTGGCCAACAAGATCAAGCGCTACGGTCTGCATGATGGCTGACGGTGGTCTCATGCAGGAGCAGGAGCAGGAACGGGAGTGGCAGTGAAATGGCAGACCGGGACAATGTTGTTCGCTTGCGTTTTTCCCGCATGCCCTATCCGGGGCAAGAGGCGCCACAAGACCTCGGCTCGACAAAGCTGACGCGAACAGCGGGTGCAGGACTTTCTGGTGCGCATGGCCATTGGTGCGGGCGCTGCAAAGGCATCTGGTATTCGGCGTTCGGCGAAGTTGAATGCCCGGTCTGCGGCAACCGGCACGGCTAGCCTGAACGGTTGGCATACGCACCTCCTGCGGCTCCGACTGCAAAGAATGTTTCAAGGAGTGCGTGCAAAGTTTCTTTGCATTTTCTTCGCCGAAAATAAGGGCTTCGCCATACGATATTGAAAATGCTTTAGTATTTTTCTGGCACGAATCATGCTTAATGTCCTCCCATGGCCCGCAGGGGCATTTGGCCGGTCGGGCACTCCGCCGGGAAGTTGGGAGACTGAGAAATGGCGAATCTGTTGTGGCTTCAAGGCGGTGCGTGCTCTGGCAACACCATGTCCTTCCTTAATGCCGAGGAGCCCAGCGCATGCGATCTGGTGACGGATTTTGGCATCAATGTCCTTTGGCATCCCTCGCTTGGCCTCGAGCTGGGTGAGAATGTCAAAGTCATGATGGAAAAGTGCCTTTCCGGCGAAATTCCGCTCGACATTTTCGTGTTCGAAGGCAGCGTCATCAATGCGCCCAACGGTACGGGCGAATGGAATCGCTTCTGCGGTCGTCCGATGAAAGACTGGGTGGCAGATCTTTCTGCCAAGGCGCAATTTGTTGTGGCTATTGGCGATTGCGCCACCTGGGGCGGCATCCCGGCAACGGCTCCCAATCCGTCTGAAAGCGAAGGCTTGCAGTTCCTCAAGCGGGCCAAGGGTGGAGCGCTGGGCGAAGGCTTCACGTCTCAGGCTGGCCTTCCGGTCATCAATATTCCCGGCTGCCCCGCTCACCCTGACTGGGTAACGCAGATCCTTGTCGCCGTTGCCACGGGCCGCGCGGGCGACCTGACGCTGGACGAATTCCATCGGCCAAAGACCTTCTTCTCCAGCTTCACGCAGACGGGCTGCACCCGCAACATGCACTTCGCCTACAAGGTCTCGACCACGGCCTTCGGTCAGCGCAAGGGCTGCCTCTATTACGATCTGGGGTGCCGCGGCCCGATGACTCACAGCCCCTGCAACCGCATTCTGTGGAACCGCGTTTCGTCCAAGACCCGTGCTGGCATGCCCTGCCTTGGCTGTACGGAACCGGAATTCCCCTTCTTCGATCTCGCCCCAGGAACTGTCTTCAAGACCCAGACTGTGATGGGCGTGCCGAAGGATCTTCCGCTAGGGGTTGATCGTACCGGCTACGTCAAGCTCACAGCTGCCGCCAAGGGTGCGGCTCCGGCGTGGGCCGAAGAGGATATCTTCGTCGTCTGATTCATGAGGGTTCATGGCGCGCAGCGAAGCGCGCCGCACACAGAATTTCGGGAGAATTACAATGGCAGCTACACAAACCCTCGACATCTCGCCCGTTGGCCGGGTGGAGGGCGACCTTGATGTCCGTGTCGACATCGAGAACGGGATCGTCACCAATGCATGGACGCAAGCGGAAATGTTCCGCGGCTTCGAGGTCATCCTCAAGAACAAGGATCCACAGGCCGGGCTTGTCGTTACGCCTCGTGCTTGCGGAATCTGCGGTGCCTCGCACCTTTCCTGTGCGGCATGGGCGCTTGACACTGCCTGGGGTACGACCGTTCCGCGCAACGCCATTCTCGCCCGCAACCTCGGGCAAATCGTCGAAACCATCCAGTCGATCCCGCGCCATCATTATGGCCTGTTCATGATCGACTACACCAACCAGAACTATGCGAAGTCCAAGTTCTACGAAGAAGCGGTGAAGCGCTATGCGCCCTTCACAGGGACCTCCTATGAAGCGGGTGTGACCATTTCGGGCCGCCCGGTAGAAATCTATGCCCTGCTTGGCGGGCAGTGGCCGCATTCTTCCTTCATGGTTCCCGGCGGCGTGATGTGCGCCCCGACTCTGACCGACGTGACCCGCGCATGGTCGATCCTGGAGCATTTCCGCCGCAACTGGATCGAACCGCTGTTCCTTGGATGCTCGATGGAGCGCTATGAGGAAATCAGGACTTATGACGACCTGATGGCGTGGCTGGACGAAAAGCCCGAGCATGCCAATTCGGACCTTGGCATGTTCATCCGCATGTCGCTCGATATCGGGCTCGACAAATATGGCAAGGGCCACGGCAAGTTCATCTCCTGGGGCTATCTCCCCCATGAAGACCGTTACAACAATCCGACGATTGAAGGTCGCAATGGCGCGGTCATCATGAAGTCGGGCGTGTTCGATGGTGCCAGCGACACTTTCAAGCTCATGGATCAGGGCAACACCCGTGAGGACATGCAGCATGCCTGGTACGATGAAGGTGACGGCCTCCATCCGTTCGACCGGACAACCAATCCGGTAGCCAAGAACGACATCGACACAGACGGAAAGTACAGCTGGTCAACCGCTGTCCGCCACAGCGACAACGGACGTCTTGAAGCAGGGCCGCTGGCTCGCCAGCTGATAGCAGGTGGCGATCACGGCGAGAGTTGGCAGCACAGTGATGGCCTGGTGCTCGACATGTATCGCAAGCTGGGCGGCGCTTCGATCTACCTGCGTCACTTCGCCCGTCTGCACGAACTGTGCAAACTCTATCGGGAATCCGAGCGAATTCTGCGCGAGTTCCGCCTCAATGACGAGTGGTACATCAAGCCGACCGAGCGCGATGGCCAGGGATGGGGCGCGACCGAGGCTGCGCGCGGTGCCTTGTGCCACTGGATCGACGTGCGCGATGGCAAAATCCACAACTACCAGATCATTGCTCCGACCACCTGGAACGTTGGTCCGCGGGCGAGCAATGGCGAGTTGGGGCCGATCGAGGAGGCACTCATCGGCACCCCGATTGCAAATACTTCCGATCCGGTTGAAGTCGGGCATGTTTGCCGTTCCTACGACAGCTGCCTGGTTTGCACGGTCCACGCACACGATGCGAAAACGGGCGAGGAACTGGCCCGCTTCCGCACAGCTTGATATCGGGTCGCCGGGTGGGAGGACGCTGCAAGATGTCTCCCACCCGAGGCTGCGAATAGAATAACAACCCGTTGGGAGAATGCGCCGGAATGACTGGCGACAACACCGAATTGCAGCGCCAGCGCGAATGGCTCTTGTCCCGGTATGGCGTGGTGCCTTCGGAGGCCGATCATGCGACACTTCTGCGCATGATCGAGGATTATCTCAACGAAGGGCTGGAAACGCAGGTAGAGCCATTCCCCGAAACGGACCGCGAATTTTCAGGTATTCTTGATGAGTTAAGGGCGCTCGACCCGGATGATCTAAGGGCCAAGCTCGACATTTCCGGCTGGTTGCTTCGCCCATACGGGGCAGACGAGATGCGCTGTCAGGAATGCATGTATTATCTGGTCCACAGGCGCTGGTGTGACCTGCCGGAGCTAAGCTTGCCCGCCGAGCCCGAATGGTGGTGCCGCCTCTGGCGCATTTGAAGGAGTTGCGCATGGCCACTGATGCAGACGAAACCCTACGGCAGGAAATCGCGGGTCTTCTGGCTGGCGGCCTTGAAACCGAAGTCTTCCCCAGAGCCGAAGACTCTGCGCAGGTCAACGCGATCGTGTCCCGCCTGCAATCGGAAGGCAAGGATCTTGCTTCCAAGCTTGTGGTTGCTGGCTTTACAGATCACACCATCACGGCTGATGAACTGGAACAGCCCTGCGAAACCTGCATGTATTACCTTATCAAGCGCCGCTTCTGTGATCTGCCTGAACTTATGCTGCCGGTTGAACCCGAGTGGTCGTGCCGCCTGTGGCGAATTTAGACGCACCTGCCACTGCGATCATTGGCTGCGGCAATATCAATCGCGGTGATGACGGGGCTGGTCCGGCCGTCATCGCCCGGCTTGCTGCTGAAGATTTGCCGTCTGATGTAGAGCTGCTGGATGCCGGCACTGATGGGATGGCAGTGATGTACCGTGCGCGCGGGGCGCAGCAGCTTATCGTGATCGATGCAAGGGAGCCCGAAGGCAAGCCGGGGGCTATCTACGAGGTTCCCGGCGATGTGCTGGCGGCAGAACCGGTCCATGGCGTGGGTCTTCACGCGTTCCGTTGGGACAACGCCCTGTTTGTGGGACGCAAGATCTTTGGCGATGACTTCCCTTCTGATGTGCAAGTCTATCTGATCGAAGCGCAGACGCTGGACTATGCCACCGAGCTTTCCGGGCCGGTAGTTGCAGCGGTCGAGAAGGTGGCGGCCAAGATCGCGGCGCGGCTCGTCATCGCCCCCGAGGCTTAAGTCATGGAGCACACCATCTCCGTCGCGCGCGGGACGATCCGGTTTCCCGCAGGCCTGGTCGCTACCTATTTCTCGGGCATCGATGCAGTTGCGGTGCTGATCGATGGCGCGACCTTGCGGATTTTGCCGGTCTTTCACGCGGCGGCCGGAGGAGCGCTGTTGAAACAACGCAATGCTCAAGGCGATCGGGTGGTTGGCGCTTTCGATGTGTTCGAGGCGCATGGCCTCGCCGACTTCGAGGCGCAGGACGTCCCCGTAAGATGGTCAAGCGGAGACGCGGCGCTTCTTGCGGACCTTCCCGTAACTGATAACTAAGTTTACATAACGAAAAACTGATAGACAATTCATCCGGCGCTCGTTTTAAGAGCTGCAAGGCCCGAATCCGATCAAGGGGAGGCCGGGGAGAGTCGGGATGGTTGCGCTCAGTCGCACAGAGGATCAGCTGGCGGCCGCCTTGAAGGTGGTGGAGGAAAGTGACGCTTCGGTTATCGAGAAAGCCGAAATGCTCATGGAAATTGCCATGGGTCTTCAACAGCGGCCGAAGGAAGCCGACGACCTGCTGGCAGCCATCGAACTCTATGAACAGGCAATCCATCAGTGCGGAGACCAGGATGCACTGCTGACTGCCCGGATTCGTGCGCGAATGGCCACGGCGTTGATGGCAATACCCTCCGAAATTGCCGCACCGATCGAACAGGCTCGTGACCTGCTGAAACAGGCAATATCGGTTTTGGCAGAGGGCGGCAGCGGCGAAGAGCTGGCTGAAGCGGAAATGAACCTTGGCCTCGCCCTGCAGACGCTTGCAGGCGCAGGCATGGCGCGAATTACAGATGCAATATCCGCCTATCAGCGATCGCTGCGGACGTTCAACAAGCTGCGTCATCCACGCGAATATGCCATTCTGAACAACAATCTGGCGACCGCCTTCCTCTCCGTTCCGATTACGAGCGATAGCGGCAAGATCAGCGAAGCGCTGGCGGTGCAATCATTTGAAGAAGGACTTTCGGCGGTCAATCTGATCGATCAGCCGATGGAATATGCAATGCTTCAGAACAATCTGGGCAATGCGCTGCAATATGCATCATCGAGCCACCGGGTCGAGAACGGTTTCCGCGCGCTGGAAGCCTATGACGAGGCGTTGAAGGTGCGCCAGCGGGACAACACTCCGCTTGAATATGCCAACACCATAGCGAACAAGGCCAATTGCCTTTGCAACCTCCCTGACGATCCGCAAGACGGAGAAGCGGGCAATCCACGCAACATCGCGCAGGCGATCAAGCTTCTGCGCGAAGCGCGCGAAATATTTGCCGCTGCCGGAGCGCAGGACCGGGCCGAGAGCGCGGCGCAAACAATCATCGAACTTGAAATGGCAGTGCGCGGCGAACCCTCGCGCGCCAACGGCGGATTTTAGAGAACAATGGAGGTGAATTTGCTCGTAATTTTACTGCTGGCCCTGGTGGCCGGAATAGCAGGGGCTCTTGTCGGCGGCGCGCTCTCGGGCCTGAAGATTGGCGGGGCTGCGCTGGGCAAGCAACTGGCAGCCCAACTGGGCGGGCTATACGGCCTGCTCGCCGGAGTTCCCGGTGTAGTCATGGGACTCGCCGTGCTGTTTTTCATGCAATCGGCCTGAGGGAGACTACCATGTTTGATATGGTTTTCAGTTCAACCAAGTTGTTTTTTCAGGGCAAGCTGTTCCAGGATACGGCCCTCGCCATCCGTCTACTTGTGACCGGGGCTGCCGCAGCTACCGTTGCAACTGTATTGGTTGGCATGGTTGCACCACTTTGGGTAGCGGCGATTGCCGGGGGCCTGGTGGGCGGCTTGCTTCAGCCTTACCTCTACCGGAACATCAAGTACGCCTGATCCGATGTCAGAGGCGGATCCCCAGCGGCCCGAGCCAACGCTTTCCCGCCTGCTGGGGGATCTGACCGCGCTGGAAGCGCTGGCAGAGAACTGGGAAGAAGGTGCACGTAATGGTGCGCAGGCACGGGCAGCGGCGCTTGATGCGCTCAATGCCGAAGCCTTCCGTCGCCTGATCCGTTCGCTGCGTGAGCTGCCCGGCGCAGCCGAGGCCTTGCGTCAGGCGGCGGCGGACGAGGTGGTCTATTGCGTGCTCCGCCGCCATGGCATCCTCAAAGCCAGCCTGTTCGAGCGGGTCGATGCCGCGCTTGCCACGGTGCGCCCGACGCTGGCCGGCCATGGCGGCGATGCCGAACTGGTCGAAGTATCTGGCGACAAGGCAGTGGTGCGTTTTCTGGGGGCCTGTGATGGATGTCCCGCTTCGGCGCTGACTTTCTATGCCGGGGTAAAGAAAGCAATCACAGAGCAAGTGCCCGAAATCCGCGAAGTCAAGCAGGCCAAGGGGCTGGGCGGCGGCGGTGGTGATACGGTGCATTTCACTTCTCCCTTCGCCGCGCATGAGCATGAAGGCTGGCTCCATGCTCTGCAACTAACTGAATTGCCCGACGGGACGACTTCTGTCCTGGAGCTGGAAGGGCGTTCGCTGCTGCTTTCGCGATTCGGGGACAAGGTTACCTGTTTCGAGAACGCCTGTGCGCATCTTGGCATGCCGATGGACCAGGCGGAAATTGCCGATGGCTTCATCACCTGCCCGCATCATGGTTTCCGTTATGCGCTCGAAAGCGGTGAATGCCTGACGGCACCAGAAGTGCAATTGCAACCCCATGCCGTACGCGTCCGAGGGGATGCCATCGAACTGAGGCTGACGCGATGAAAGTATCGCTCGCGCCCTCCTTCCGTCCGGTCAAAGCCGAAGGGACGCAAATCGCGGGGGCACCGCTGCTGGAAGAAGGCGGGCCGCGCGTGGTACTCGGCTGGTCGCCGGGCGACGTTGCAACGCCGCTATCTCCCGCCGCTGCAAGCCTGTTCGGGCCGCGCGGTGTCTGCCTGCATCCTGATGGAACATTGTGGGTCGCGGATACCGGGCATCATCGGCTGCTGGGATGGCGAAAGATCCCACAATCGGACAATGAGCCTGCCGATATTCTGATCGGCCAACCGAGTTTCTGCCGCGAAGGCCGCAACGCCAAGGGGCCTCCCGGTCCTGCTACGCTCAATGTGCCGACTGGCCTGTGCGCATGGCGCGGCGGATTGGCCGTGGCTGATGCCTGGAACCACCGCGTGCTGATCTGGCGCGAAGTGCCAACAGGCAATGGCCAGCCAGCCGATCTGGTGCTGGGTCAGGAGGATAGTGAATCCGTTCTGGCCAATCGCGGCGCTGACCGTCCAACCTCGGCCAGCCTGCACTGGCCCTATGGCGTGGCCGAAGTGGCCGGCAGACTGGTCGTATGCGACAGCGGCAACCGCCGCCTGCTCGTTTGGAGCGATCCTTCAGAAACCGGCCAGCCAGCCGATCTGGTGCTGGGCCAGCATGACTTCTCTACGCGCGACGAGAACGCGGGCGGCGAAGTCACGGCGATGTCGATGCGGTGGCCGCATGGAGCCTGCTGGTGGAATGGCCATCTCGCGCTGGCAGACAGCGGCAACAACCGTGTGATGCTGTGGCGTGGATTTCCAGAGCACAATGGCTCGCCTTGCGACGCAATTCTGGGACAGCGGGACACCGCACATTGCGATCACAATATGTCCTCCTACTATCCCAGCGCGGCCAGTGTGAACATGCCCTATGCGACGGTTGAAGCCGGTGGCCAGCTGATTGTGGCCGATACCGCGAACTCGCGTCTGCTCGGCTGGGCAGACAGCGCCACCGGCATTGCGGCGAACCAGCTTTGTGGTCAGCCGGACTTCGCCAGCAAGGGCGACAATCGCTGGGGCATGCCCGAACGAGACAGCCTGTGCTGGCCCTATGGCCTGTCAGCGCTGGGTGATCTGGTGGCGGTTGCCGATAGCGGCAACAATCGCGTCCTTTTGTGGAATCTGGCGCGGTGACCGGCGAACGCCTTTTGGTACGCGGCCAGGTGCAGGGCGTAGGCTTCCGGCCCACTGTATGGCGGGTTGCACGCGAGCTTGAGCTAACCGGTGATGTGCGCAACACCAGCAGCGGGGTTGAAATTCGCCTTTGGGGCGAAGCGGTGTCGCGCTTTGAAAGCGAACTGCGCGCGGCGCTGCCTGCATTGGCGCGGATTGATGCGATAGAACGCGTGGCAATTGATGCTGTGCGGCCCGAGAGCTTCGTTATCGGTGCATCGGAAGGTGACGGCATGCGCGGGGCTGTAACGCCCGATGCGGCAATCTGCTCCGCCTGCCTTGAAGAAGTGCGCGATCCTTTCGAGCGTCGCTATCGCTACCCCTTTACCAATTGTACCGAATGCGGGCCGCGTTTCTCGATTATCGAGACCGGCCCCTATGATCGTGCCCGCACGACCATGAGAGGTTTCGCGATGTGCCCGGAATGCGGAGAGCAATATTCCGATCCGACAGACCGGCGCTTCCATGCCCAACCTATCGCGTGCCATGTTTGCGGACCGCGCGCATGGATCGAGCGCCTTGGCCCCGGTACTGTTAATCACGAAGCCTTTTCGATGATGGACGACGTGGATGCCGCAGGCGGCATGCTGATGAACGGGCATATCGTCGCCATCAAGGGGCTTGGCGGCTTTCATCTCGCCTGTGATGCCACCCGCGCGGAGGTGGTGGCCGATCTGCGTATGCGAAAACGGCGCAGGGGCAAGGCCTTTGCCCTGATGGCGCGCGATCTGGACGTTATCCGCCGTTATGCCGAATTCTCGGATCAGGAAGCCGAACTGCTGGCATCGCCTGAAGCGCCGATCGTGTTGCTGCGCGCATCGGGGGAGCCGCTGGCTGAAGCGGTGGCGCCGGGGCTGGACCGGATCGGCTTCATGCTGCCTCACACCCCGCTGCATCACCTGCTGTTGCGGCGGATGAAGCGCCCGGTGGTGATGACTTCGGGCAATCTCTCAGGCCGCCCGCAATGTACCTCTAACGAGCAGGCCCGTGCCGAACTGGAAGGCATTGCCGAATTTGCGCTGATGCACGACCGGCACATTGCCAACCGGATCGACGACAGCGTTACGCGGGTCGATCTGGGCCGGGTCCGGCTGCTGCGCCGCGCGCGCGGCTACGCCCCCAGAGCTATCGACTTGCCCACCGGCTTTCCGCGCGACCTCTCGCTGCTGGCCATGGGTGCGGAGCTCAAGAACAGCTTCTGTCTGGTGCGCGATGGCGAAGCTGTGCTGAGCCAGCACATGGGCGATCTGGAGGATGCGGCCACCGAAGATGATGTGCGCCGCAACCTCGATCTTTATACCCAGCTCTACGACCATCAGCCAGCGGCAATCGCGGTGGACGCGCATCCCGAATATCTTTCGACCAAGCATGGGCGCGAAATCGCGGATGGACGACCGGTGATCGCGGTACAGCATCACCACGCCCATATCGCCGCCTGTCTGGCCGAAAACGGCCGCTCGCTCGATGCCGCCCCTGCACTGGGAATTGCGCTTGACGGTCTGGGCCTGGGTGATGACGGCACGATCTGGGGCGGTGAGTTCCTGATCTGCGATTATCGCGGATACCGTCGTGCCGGGATGCTCAAGCCGGTCGCACTACCGGGTGGGACTGCGGCGATCCGCGAACCCTGGCGCAATGCCTATGCCCATTTGATGGCGCAGATGGGCTGGGCCGAATTCGCGATGAATTTCGCTGACCTGCCATTGTTTGCCCGCCTTTCCGCCATGCCGCGATCCACGATCGATGCGATGATCGCCAGCGGCACCAATAGCCCACTTTCTTCCTCATGCGGGCGGTTGTTCGATGCCGCAGCGGCGATCTGCGGTCTCGCCTGGGATCGGCAGGAATATGAAGGACAGGCAGCCATGTTGCTGGAAGCAGCAATCGATCCGGCGGCGCTGAATGAGCCGGACGATCTGGCCTATCCTTTTTCCATTCCGTTGCTGGGCGGGCGTGGGCTTCCCTATGTTGAACCGCTCGCCGTGTGGCGGGCGATGCTGGGTGACCTGCTGCTGAATACGCCGGTTGGGGTGATGTGCGCGCGGTTCCATCGCGGCCTCGCACGGTCTGTTGTGGCCATGGCGCAGCGCCTGACCGCAGACGATGGCCCTGATACTGTGGCCCTGTCTGGCGGCTGTTTCCAGAACGCCACGCTGTTCCGCCTGGTCCATGAAGGATTGGAACAGCTGGGGCTCAACGTCCTCAGCCACTCGAGAGTGCCCGCCAATGATGGCGGTCTGGCTTTGGGGCAGGCCGCTGTGGCCATGGCCCATTTGCACGAAGCGACCGCGGAAACCGAAAATGGGAGAGAAGTATGTGCTTAGGTATTCCGGGGCAGATCGTGGAGATCACCGATGCCGGGCGCAAGCTGGGCGTGGCCAATGTCTCCGGCGTGCGGCGCCCGGTCAACCTCGCCTGCGTTATTGGCGAAGGCAGTGTCGAAGACCTGATCGGCACATGGGTGCTGATCCATGTCGGATTTGCCATGAGCAAGATTGACGAGGATCAGGCGGCCGAAACACTGCGCATCCTGACCGAGCTGGGAGAGGCGCAGCAGGAACTTGCAGCCATGCGCGACGGCGATCGCGCGTTGGGAGACGCGCAGTGGTGACCACTGGCCCTGCCTTGAATGCGCTTTATCCGCA
The DNA here is from genome assembly GCF_000013985.1 of Sphingopyxis alaskensis RB2256. Lineage (GTDB taxonomy): Bacteria > Pseudomonadota > Alphaproteobacteria > Sphingomonadales > Sphingomonadaceae > Sphingopyxis > Sphingopyxis alaskensis. Next base: position 19,566 of record NC_008036.1, read on the forward strand.
TATGCGCAGAGGTGGCGAACAGCTCCGTGCCTCGGCGCAAAGCCTGCGCCATTCGGTTGAAAGCAAGGCTCGGGACCACACTGAGGTGTTCGGCAAGTTTTTTGCAGAACAGGCAGACGAACTGGTCGCCGCCGCGACCACGCTGGCCGCAAGCTATCGCCAGGGCGGACGCCTGCTGGCCATGGGCAATGGCGGATCGAGCTGTGATGCCGCGCATGTCGCGGTGGAGTTTCTCCATCCAGTGACCGCCGGAAGGCCGGCGCTGGGTGCGATCAACCTCGCGGCCGATGTCGCGATGCTGACGGCAGTCGGTAATGATGTCGGACAGGACCATGTGTTCGTGCGTCCGCTGATTGCCCACGGGCGGCACGGTGATTGCCTGATCGGCTTTTCGACCAGCGGCAATTCCGCAAACCTCATCCGGGCTTTTGCCAAGGCGCGGGAGATGGGCATTGCCACGATCGGCCTGGCGGGTGGTGACGGGGGCGAGATGGCCCGCGCCGGACTGGATCATCTGCTGGTGGTCCCAACAGGCTCGATCCACCGGGTGCAGGAATGCCACCTCGCGGCCTATCACATCCTCTGGGACCTGACCCACACGCTGCTAGCCAATGACCGGGCCGCACCGCTGGAGGCAGGCGCATGAAGTATGTCGACGAATTCCGCGATCCGGTTCGCGCCGGTGTCCTGCTCAAGGAAATCGAGGCCCTGACTGCACAGATCATGGCCGGGCGCGATCGCCCGGTCGTCATCATGGAAGTGTGCGGCGGCCACACGCATTCGATCTTCCGATACGGCATCGAGAAGATGCTTCCGCCGGAAATCGAGTTTGCCCATGGGCCGGGCTGTCCGGTTTGCGTGTTGCCGATGGGCCGGGTCGATGATTGCGTGGAACTGGCTATGAAGCCGGAGGTGATCTTCACTACGTTTGGTGATGCCATGCGCGTGCCGGGATCGCGGCTCAGCCTGCTAGGCGCAAAGGCCGAAGGGGCCGATGTGCGGATGGTCTATTCACCACTCGATGCCCTCGCGCTGGCCCGTGCGAACCCGGACCGCGAAGTGGTTTTCTTCGGCCTCGGCTTCGAGACGACGATGCCCTCCACAGCCCTGACAATCCTGCAGGCCCAGGCAGAAGGGATCGGCAATTTCTCGCTGTTCTGCAACCACATCACCATCATCCCCACGATCAAGGCGATCCTCGATTCACCCGATATGGGGATCGATGGCTTTCTCGGGCCGGGCCATGTCTCGATGGTCATCGGCACTGATCCCTATGACTTCATCGCACGCGACTACCACCGTCCGCTGGTGGTCGCCGGCTTCGAACCGCTCGACGTATTGCATTCGGTTTGGATGGTGCTTCGGCAGATGGCCGAAGGCCGGGCGGAGATCGAAAACCAGTATGACCGGATTGTGCCACGCCATGGCAATGAAGCTTCGCTGGCTGCGGTTACGGAAGTATTCGAACTGCGGGAATTCTTCGAATGGCGCGGGCTGGGCTCGATTGACCATTCTGGCGTCCAGATTCGCGAGGCCTATGCGGCCTGGGATGCTGAGCGAAAATTTGCCGTTGCATCGCCTAGCATTCCGGATCCCAAGGCTTGCCAGTGCGGCGAAGTGCTGAAAGGCGCGATCAAGCCATGGCAGTGCAAGCTGTTCGGTCGGTCGTGCACACCGGAAACACCGATGGGTGCCCTGATGGTTTCGTCTGAAGGAGCATGTGCCGCCTATTATCAGTATGGCGGGATCGATGCGGTGCCGGAGCCAGCGCAATGAACGCTGTAACTCCCACTGGCAACGGACGGCTGCGAGCGGAGCGGGTGACGCTGGCGCATGGCGGTGGCGGCAAGGCCATGCGGGATCTGATCGAGGATGTGTTTACCTCGGTTTTCGAACCCGACGGGTTGGAAGACCAGGCGCGGTTGAGCCACGAAATGTTGGCCGTGGAGGGTGCCCGGCTGGCCTTCACCACGGACAGTTTCGTAGTGCAGCCGCTCGAGTTCCCCGGTGGCGATATCGGCAAGATTGCGGTTTGCGGCACAGTTAACGACCTTACCGTCGGCGGCGCGCAACCGCTGTGGCTGTCGGCGGCCTTTATCATTGAGGAAGGCACCGAAGTCGCCTTGCTACGCCGCGTGGCAGCGGCCATGCGTAGGGCGGCCGACGAGGCCGGTGTGCGGATCGTGACCGGCGATACCAAGGTGGTTGAGCGCGGTGCTGCCGATACGCTTTTCGTCACCACTTCCGGAGTGGGAGTCATCCCTGCTGGACGCGAACTTGCCGCGGAGAAAGTTCGCGCGGGCGATGTCGCGCTGGTCAACGGTGTATTGGGTGATCATGGCGCCGCCATTCTGGCCGCGCGTGGAGACATGGCTTTCGAGGCGGATATTCGTTCGGATTGCCGCCCGCTCAATCACCTGATGGAAGCGGTGATCGAAGCCGCACCGGGTGTGCGCTGTGCGCGGGATGCCACCAGAGGAGGCCTGGCCAGCGCACTCAACGAAATATCGCAAGCCTCGGCCATCGGGATCGAGATCGACGAGGCCAGATTGCCAATGAGGGCCGAGGTCAAGGGCGTGTGCGAACTGCTCGGGCTTGATCCACTCTATCTCGCCAATGAAGGGGCGCTGGTGCTGTTCGTTCCAGAGGAGCAGGCGGAAGCTGCGCTGGCAGCCATGCGCTCAACCGAGGCAGGGCGCGATGCAGCCATTATCGGGCGCGCGGCAGAGATGCGCAGCCCGCGCGTGGTCATGCATAGCCTGTTCGGCGGAAGCCGGATCGTCGACATGCTGGTCGGCGAGCAACTGCCGCGTATCTGCTGAGGGAGAAGACCTGCCATGCAACTCTCGTTGATCGCCCTGGGTTTCCTTGCCGGAATGGGCCATGCGCTCGAACCCGATCACCTCGCCGCAGTCGGTGCCATGGCCACGGGACGGAATTCGCGCCGGTCGATGGTGCTGCGGGGTGCTGCGTGGGGGCTAGGGCATACGCTCACCCTGCTCGCGATCTGTTCTGCAGTGATCCTGCTGGGCATGGCATTGACAGGCCGCACGGCAGCCCTTCTGGAGAGCGCCGTTGGCTTCATGCTGATTCTGCTGGGGGGTGATGTACTTTGGCGGATGCGCAAGGCACGGGTGCATTTCCACCTGCACGATCATTCCGATGGCGAACGTCATTTTCATGCTCACAGCCATCTTGGCGAACGGGCGCCCCATGATGCGAGCCGCCACGAACACTCTCACCCCCACAAGTTTCCCTTGAAAGCGCTGGCTGTCGGGCTGGTGCATGGCGCGGCAGGATCGGCTGCCCTGCTTACCCTGGCAGTCGCTTCGGTTGGTGATCCTCTGCTGGCGGTTATCTATGTCCTGCTGTTCGGAGTTGGCTCAATTGCAGGAATGGCTGCGCTCAGCTTTATCGCCTCCTGGCCGCTTGGCTATGCAGAGCGTGTTGCCTTGCGACTTCATCGAGCGCTGAATCTGTCGTTGGCTGTGCTGGCACTTGGCCTGGGATTGCACACGATCTACGCCAACCTGTCTGGCGTGTTGGGGGCGGCCTGATGCACGAGCTGTCTCTTGCCCGGAATATTGTCGCCATTGTTGGTGATCACGCGCAGGGTCGGCGGGTGTCGCGTGTGCGCCTGGCAGTCGGCCCCTATGCCTGCGTAGAGCGCGAGGCGATCCGATTTTCATTCGAGGTGGCGAGCGAAGGTACGCTGCTCGAGAAGGCTGCACTCGAATTTCTGGAAGGCGAGACCGACCAGTTCATCATCAAGGATTTCGATATGGAGGAAATGGCCTGATGTGCGGCACCTGCGGATGCACCGATCCTGACAACGAGATCGCGATGATTGACCCGGAAACCGGAAAGCGAGTGCTGCTTCGCAGCGGCGATGACCATTCCCACGATCATGACCACTCCCACGATCATGACCACTCCCACGATCACACTCATTCACACGATCATGATCATTCACACGGGCACCATCATCACCACCATCATGATCACGGGCATGACCATCACCACCACGGCGAACAAGCGGCGCGTGTATCACTGGAAACCGCCGTGCTTGACCGGAATGATCGCCAGGCGGCTCGCAACCGGGGCTGGTTCGAAGGGCGCGGTGTTGTCGCGCTCAATCTCGTCAGTTCGCCAGGGGCTGGCAAGACGACCTTGCTCGAAACCACGATCCGGGCGCTGGAAGGAAGTCTGCCGATTGCCGTTATCGAGGGTGATCAACAGACGGCCAATGACGCCACGCGCATTCGCGAAGCGGGGGCCCGTGCAATCCAGATCAACACTGGGGCCGGCTGTCACCTCGAAGCCGATATGGTTGCCCGCGCTGTTGAAGAACTCGCACCGAAATCCGGCTCGTTGCTGCTGATCGAGAATGTCGGCAATCTTGTTTGTCCGGCGATGTTCGATCTGGGTGAACGGATGAAGGTCGCCGTTATCTCCACCCCGGAGGGCGAGGACAAGCCACTCAAATACCCGCACATGTTCCGCGCAGCAGAGCTGGTGTTGATCAACAAGATCGACCTCGCCCCGCATGTTGGATTCGACGAGGCCGCATGCCGTGCAAACATCTCCGCAGTAAACCCCAATGCGCTCGTCTTGCTGGTTTCCGCCCGCACCGGTGAAGGGATGGACGCGTGGTACGATTTTCTGCGAGCAATGGCGTCAGCAGCCGCAGATGGCGGGTGCCTCATTTAGGCGGGACTGCCCACGGGATTAAGATCGTCATCTTGCCCTATCGAGGAATGGCGTCTTTCTTTAGTTTTAGCGCACAGACCGGACGGTCCGAAACCGGCCCAGATTCGGCCATTTCGGGTGGCCAGGTTAGGCAGGAAATGAATTTCTCGCTTTATGCAAACTCGAAATCGGCAACGGTCGCCATTGCGGCGGATTCTGAATTCGATTCGCGCGAAATCCGGCACCGGTGGCACAGGAATCCGTCGTCGCATGCGCTCATTCGCGCAAGGCTGGCTCAATATCAGGCCAACGCAGAATAATGTTCAGAACTGAAGCTGGCGATGTCGTTTATCCTACAAAGTCTTTAACCGTCCAGAATCCTTTCAAGTAACTCAAATCGCTAAGGATGCGTCTGAATTTCCGCTCGTTCGACCTCTTGCGTTACGTCGAAAAGTTCTCACTATGTTCCGTAGAGGGGCTGCCAATGTCAAAGTGAGAACGCCCAATGTCCAATACCGAACGCATTATCCGACTGAAGACCGTGCTCGACCGAACCGGTCTCTCCCGCTCCACCATCTATCGCAAGATCGCAGAGGGCACTTTCCCGACGCAGGTGAAAATTAGTGTCCACGGCGCGGGCTGGCATGAGTCTGCTATAAATCGCTGGATCGCCGATCCCGTTCACTACCGCGAAGAAGATCTGGCTGAATGAGCGGTCAACGAACAGTCGAGCCGATCTGCGTCCGGGTCAATGATGCCGCACGCATGATCGGCGTCGGGCGCACAAAGCTCTACGAACTGATCTCCAGTGGCGAGCTCGAAACCATCAAGATTGGCAAGGCAACGCGCATCACGACAGCCAGTTTGCATAGGTTGGTGGAGCGGCATCGGGCATTGAACTGACCAGGCCGCTAACTCGCAATTGGACAGCGTCAGACCGTACCATTATGTTGCGATCAGGCGCAGCACGAACCACCCATTTATTCAGCTTTCCGGTCAAAACGCTGAACAGAACCACCGTTAAATGAACGAAAATGTGGGGGAGAGTGTGGGGGAAGGCCTGCGTTTGTTCCAAGAACAGGATTGATATCAAAAGGTTATTTTTTCGGTTCGATTCAAGCCCTGCCACCACCCTCCGGTCCGAGAGCGTCTCCTGAAATGCTGGAAGCCGCAGAAGACCCAGGGTATTGTACCCCGGTCATTCCTTTGCGTCCCATGCCGTATCACTGCAGCGCAGCGAAAACTGTGGGGAGAATGTGGGGGTAAATTTTTCGACCCCTAGAAATCGGGCTTCCGAGTGTGGGGGGAAAACTGGGTTAACCCTATGAAAAACCTGCGGCTTTGGCGGTCAAGGCAGCGTTGGCAAATCCTGGCACATATCAGGACGGCGACGGGCTGTTTCGGAAAGTCGATAAGCGGGGAGGGGCCTCTTTCTTCGGCTGCAACGTGACGGCAAACGCCAGGATATCGGCCTGGGCAGCGCCAAGCTGCTTCCGCTCGCGGAGGCGCGTGAGAAAGCCAATGAACTTCGCAAGGCGGTCAAGATCGACCGTCGCGATGTGCTCGCTGAGCGAAAGAGCGAAGCTGCCGCCAAGATGACGTTTCGCGACGCCGCACGCCAATATCATGGCGAGAATGCCGCCGGCTGGAAAAGCGCCATCCAGGCCCGCCAATGGCTCGCGGGCCTCGAGAGCCATGCTTTCCTGAAGTTGGGCGACCTTCCGACTGGGAGAATCTCCGCGGCGGACATGATCGATGTGCTGTTGCCGATCTGGCAGGAAATCCCGAAACGGCGCGTCAGGTCCGTAACCGGATCTGCGTCGGCCTCGATTATGCGCACGCAAAAGGTTGGCGCTCCGGCGAAGCGCGGTCGGGCAATGGCAGTCTGAAAGCCGGATGCGGATTGCCCCGCTAGGTCAAATCGCGCGAGAATCGCAAGGCGATGCCCTACAGCGCGCTGACGGCCAGGCTTCCAATCGCGAGTTCGCGCGCCGCCGCTGTGCAACGCGCCCCCAAATGGTGATTGCAGCGGGCCAAGACGATGAAACTGCGCCGAACTAGGGTCAGGACCCATTAATTACCCGTTCGAGGCGTCGAAATGGCGAAGATATCGGGCCTTGGCGGGTGCAGCGGGTAGCATCGCTACCCGCAAGGCCGCGAAGGTCCGAGATTGAAGCCATTTCGGCGTCCCTTCGGGATTTGACCGATTTTGCCCATGGCAGCGTCGAAAAGTCTTGAAATATATTCATATTCCTGCGCCTTTCCTCCTCGCCCTGAGCAAAATCGCCTCAAACCTCGAACGGGTAATTAATGGGTCCTGACCCTAGCCTTCCGGTCCCATCCAACGCGCCCGACGCTTTATTGCGGATCAGGGAGAGGCGGTTCAGGCTGCGCGTCGCCGCGCCTCTGCGGCCCTGGCCAGTGGTTCTGCCAGATACTTTTTCAGTATCTTTCCATTGGGGTTGAGCGGCAGGCTGTCCATGATCACCAGCGTGCGCGGGACCTTGTTGTCCGCCAGATGTTCACGGCAGAATGAAAGGATTTCCTCGGTTTCGGCGGTTTTTCCCGGTCGCAGCGTCACCGCGGCGGCAATATCCTCCCCCAATATCTCATGCGGAATCCCGACGACCGCCGCCTGCTGGACGGCGGGGTGCAGGTGCAACACCGTTTCGATTTCCAGCGGCGTGATATTATAGCCGCCGCGAATGATCAGTTCCTTCGACCGCCCCGCCATGATCAGGTCGCCATCCTCGTCGATGAAGCCAAGGTCGCCGGTTTTGGTCCAACCGCCCCGGAAGCTGTCGGCGGTCGCTTGCTCGTCGTTCCAGTATCGGCGGGGATGTTTTTGCCAGCCGTATATTTCACCGACCACGCCGACTGTGGTGATCACATTCCCCGCTTCGTCGCGAAGCTGCATATGCTTCGGCAATTTTCCGACGCAGCCGGGCTTCAGCACCTGTTCCGCGCTTGTCGTGCTTACCCCGACCCCGCCTTCGGACATACCATAGCTGTTGCGGATTCGCAGATGCGGCCACAGGTCCATCGCGCGCTTGACCGAATCATGCGGCAACGGCGCAGTGCCCGTCATCAGATATTTGACGCCCGAAAAATCATAATCGGGGGCATCGGGATGGTCGAGCACCAGCCGCAGCATCGAAGGCACCAGATAGACAAGATTCGGCCGCTTTTCGCGCACCAGGTCCAGAAAGCCCTTCGGATCGAACTTGGGCTGGGTGATCGCTGTCGCTCCGCCGCGCGCCGGAAGCATCACGATGCCGATGTTGCCGCCCGATCCCGTCAGCGGCAATGCATTCAGCGTCGAGCGCGAGCGGTCCATATTATAGCCGGTCACGCCGGTCATCAGGTCGGGATGAGAAATCACGACCCCCTTGATCTTTCCCGTGGTACCGGACGTGGCGAGGATTTCGGCGTCGGCCCCCGGATCGAGGCTGGCCTGGTCGGGAAGCGCCGTCAGGTTGCGGGGCATATCCTCGGCGTGCCAACAGGCCGCGAGTTTCAGATCCCTTACCCGATCGGGCGCGTCGGTGATGCAGAACCGCGGCTCGCACAGCGCGGCATATTCGGCGATCTCTTTGGGATTGAGGCGCGTGTTGATCGGGCAGGCGATGCCGCCGGCGCGAAACACCGCAAAAACGGCAATTGCCATCTCCACTGCGTGGAAATTGCTGATCGGCAGAAAAACGCGATCGCCGGGCACCAGCCCGGCTGCGGCCAGGCCACCGGCGACCTCGTCCACTTCGCGATCCCACTCGGCAAAGCTGATTTGCCGCCTCGTATCGTCGTGCGCGATCTCGTCAGCCTGATGCTGGGCGCGCACCTTCAAGGCGTCGCTGATGCGGCGAACTTCCATTGTAGGCAATATCCCCTTGCTTCGCTACAAGGCATGTATTACCTAGTTATATAACTGGTGGCAAGGGAGATATGCCGTGGCGAATGCGAAAGCCGACATCAAACAGAGCGATGAGTGGCAAAAGGCCGTCGCCTATGAAATCACCGATGCGGACATTGAGCGGCAGCGCAAGCTGCTGGGCTTTGATCAGGCGGCCAAGACGCGCGAGTATATCACCGTCGCGACCGAGGATAATATCCGCAACTTCGCGCATGGTATAGGCGACGACAAGCCGCTCTATACCGACCCCGGCTATGCGAAGAAAACGCGTTGGGGCAGCGTGATTGCGCCCGGCATGATGGCGGGGATCATCAACAAGCCGATGCTCGGCGATCCGGTCCCCGACGAAATCAAGGCGCTTCGGAAAAGCCTTTTCAAG